>NZ_JAUBQE010000061.1:0-35405 GCF_036701115.1 Microcoleus sp. Pol1C5
TCTTCTTTATATTTGGGAACTAGCTCACAAAAACGATACCTACTAATTGTAGCACTATTTTATGAAATTGGTATAAGGGGCTGGCTTTTGACTTGTTAGGGCTTGAGCCTTATATACACTAATAGCATAAATTGATGTCATTGACATCAAATGACACAAAAAGAGATCAAAGGGTGTTGGAGTGTAAGATTGAAGACAATTGAAGTAAAACCATGCCCACCTATGCCTTCACGAATGCGAGTCACAGTTACACTGCCAGAAGACGTTCATCAAGCCTTGTCCGAATGGGCCGAAGAAGAAGATAGAACCCTCGCAAACCTTCTCTCCCATGTGGCAGCTAAAGCAGTCAGAGATCGCCAAGAGCAGAAAAAAGATAAATCAGAAACCGATCGCCCTTAAGCGATAGCCACGGCGTAAGATGGACTGTGTTGAAATGTTTTGCAGTACAACGAAATGGCTTCACGGGGACGAGTTACCGCATACCTACCAGAGGAAATTCAAAAAGCTCTGGAAGAATGGGCAGAAGAAGACAGCAGATCCGTTAGCAGTTTGGCAACGTACCTGCTGACTAAATCTGTTAGAGAACGCCAAGAACAGAAAAAAGATAAATCAGAAAGCGATCGCCCTTAAGAACGATCGCCCGCAATCCTATCCGCGTCCATCCGCGTCCATCCGCCTACATCTGCGGTCAAAAAAAGAACCATCGCCTCAAAAAAATAAGGTGGGCCGCAGCCCACCCTACTCAAATTATTTCGCAGTCACCAACTGAGCCGGCAGCCGCTTAAACGCCAACCTTTCATTCTCGATATCCACAAAAATGGTATCGCCGTCAGCAAAATCTCCCCGCAAAATACCCTTCGCCATTTGCGTTTCCAACTCGCGTTGAATTCCCCGCTTCAATGGCCGCGCACCGTAAACCGGATCGTAACCAATTTCTGCTAAGAAGTCGATCGCAGATTCCGACAATTTCAGAGACATTTTGCGATCGGCTAACCGTTTTTCCAACCGCTTCACTTGCAGCAGCACAATCTGCCGCAGTTCCGTCTTACTCAAACCGTGGAAGATAATCATCTCATCAATCCGGTTCAAGAATTCCGGGCGGAAAGTTCCCCGCATCGCTTCCATCACCCGACTCCGCATTTGTTCGTTATCTCCGGCCACATCTAAGATGTATTGAGAGCCGACATTCGATGTCATAATAATCACAGAATTCTTAAAGTCTACCGTGTGACCTTGAGCATCGGTAACGCGGCCGTCATCCAGAATTTGCAGCATGATGTTGAATACATCCGGGTGCGCTTTCTCGATTTCATCGAATAGAATCACCGAGTAAGGACGGCGGCGCACAGCCTCAGTTAATTGTCCGCCTTCATCGTAGCCAACGTATCCCGGAGGCGCACCAATTAACCGCGAAACCGCGTGTTTTTCCATGTATTCCGACATATCAATTCGGACGATCGCTTCTTCCGTGTCGAACAGATAAGCCGCTAATGCTTTCGCCAACTCAGTTTTACCAACACCCGTGGGGCCGAGGAAGATAAAACTCGCAACCGGACGATTGGGATCGGCTAAACCTGCGCGCGATCGCTGAATTGCATCTGCAACCGCCGTCACCGCTTCATCCTGTCCGATTACCCGCTTGTGCAGTTCATCTTCCAAGTGCAGAAGTTTCTGCATTTCCGATTCAACCAACTTGCTAATCGGAATTCCCGTCCACTTGGAAATAATCTCGGCAATGTCACCTTCTGTGACTTCTTCTCGCAGCAAAGTTTTACCTGTGGTTTGAGTTGCTGACAGTTGAGATTCAGCTTCTTGCAGTTGTTTTTGCAATTCGGTTAACTTGCTATATTTCAACTCAGCAGCACGGTTAAGGTCATATTTTAATTCAGCTTGCTGAATTTCAATATTCACCTTATCAATCTGTTCTTTAATCTTTTGAATGCTGCCGATGACACCTTTTTCCGATTGCCACTGGGCATTCAAAGCGCTTTGCTGTTCCTTGAGGTTTGCTAAGTCTTTTTCCAGTCTTTCCAAGCGTTCTATCGAAGCCGCATTGCTTTCTTTTTGCAGCGACAGTCTTTCCATTTCTAGCTGCAAAATCCTGCGGTCAATTTCGTCTAGTTCTTCCGGCTTGGAGGTAATCTCCATTTTGAGTTTAGCCGCTGCTTCGTCCACTAAGTCAATGGCTTTGTCTGGAAGGAAGCGATCGCTAATATATCGAGTAGACAAAGTAGCCGCCGCCACTAGGGCGCTGTCAGAAATTTTAACGCCGTGGTGAACTTCGTACCGTTCTTTCAAGCCCCGCAAAATCGAGACAGTATCTTCAACTGTAGGTTGGTCAACATAAACTTGTTGAAAACGGCGTTCTAGTGCCGCATCTTTTTCGAGATACTTGCGGTATTCGTCGAGAGTTGTAGCGCCGATACAGCGCAATTCTCCCCTCGCTAACATGGGTTTGAGCAAGTTGCCCGCATCCATCGAGCCTTGAGTTGCGCCAGCACCGACAACGGTGTGAATTTCATCGATAAATAATATGACTTTGCCGTTGCTGTCGGTAACTTCTTTGAGCACCGCTTTCAAGCGTTCTTCAAATTCTCCCCGGAATTTTGCGCCGGCAATTAAGGCGCCCATATCTAAGCTAATTAATTGTCTGTCTTTGAGAGATTGCGGCACATCTCCGGTGATAATTCGCTGGGCGAGTCCTTCGGCGATCGCAGTTTTGCCGACTCCCGGTTCCCCAATCAATACCGGATTATTTTTGGTGCGACGGCTCAAAATTTGAATCGTGCGGCGGATTTCGTCATCCCGTCCGATTACCGGATCGAGTTTGCCTTGACGCGCGGCTTCTGTCAAATCTCGGCCGTATTTTTCCAGCGCTTCGTATTTGCCTTCTGGATTTTGATCGGTCACTTTGTTCTTCCCTCGGACTTGGGTAATGATATCTTTGAGCTTGGCTTCATCTAGTTTAAATTCTTGCAGCAGATTTTTGCCGAAACGATCGTCCTTAACGTAACCTAGTATCAAATGCTCGATCGAAATAAATTCATCGCCGTACTCTTTACGATAAGTTTCGGCGCGATCGAGCAAAGTGTCGAGAGAACGACCTAGATAAACGTTGCCGCCGCTTCCAGTAATTTTCGGCTGACGACTGATAAACTCATCAGTGCGATCGCGCAATTTTGCTACAGAAACTCCCGCTTTGTTAAATAAGCTGCTAGCAAGCCCTGATTCTTGTTCCAGCAAAGCTTTCATTAAGTGTTCGCTTTCTAGCTGCTGCTGCTGGGCTGCTTTGACGATTTCGGGGGTGCGGGCGAGGGCTTCCCAGGCTTTTTCGGTAAATTGGTTTGGATTATTCGGTTGCATAAATTTTAATTCCCTGCATTAAAAATGATGGCTGCTGTAGAGGCAATTGCTCGATCGCCCGTACAATTGTCATTGTAGGGAGTTACGGAGGGCAAGCGGATCGGTGTTCCCCTATCTGTAGATAGGTATTTCCGTCCTTTGTCGCAGTTTCTGGCAGCCAAAAGCAAACTGTCGCCCTAAAAGTTGCACTCTTCGATAAAAGCAACTCTCACCTTAAAAATGCTTTCTAGTGCCACTTGAAAAAACGGCATATTCTTAAACAGTCTCCTGCTGCGGAAAATGGAGAAACACTCATGTAAATAGGAGAGAGGACTTGAGAAGCGTCACAGTCCTATAGCTAAACCCAAAGCGTTATTGTTTTACTCATCAATAACAGCCGCTATAACTCTCACACCTGGAAAATATAGCTATGAAAATTTTACCTTTAATTTCGCTAGGTATTATAGCAAGTGCCGCGATCGCAGTAGCCCCTGAAGCTTTGGCAAATACCTGGCGTGCCGCACACCGGATGTCTGGTTTTTCCGCCGACAGCAATTACTACTTGTATTTAGAAAGTTCCAGAGATACTGGAGCGGGAATTCCCAAAGCAAAATTGCAAATTGTCCAAGTTGCTGCAAATTCCTGCATCAAAAATGGGTGTATCCAAACTAAATATGGCGAGCCAGACTCGAATAAAAGCACTAAAATGGCAGAAGATGACTTGCTTCAAAAAAGTTGGAATAACCGGCAAACTTTGAAGTTAACTCCTCCTCAAGCTGGAACTAAACTCAACATTATTTCTCGTACTCCCGGAGCCAATGGAAGCGAGACAGTCGCCGTCAAAGTCAATACAGCAAAGCTTTTACAAATTCGCCTGGAACAGCGGCAAAAAAATGCTTCGGCTGGCAAAGAAAGCGCGGCAATGCGTCTTGTAATTAATCATAACGGTCGGCAGCGTGTCCTCGGAAACCTGAACAATTTTCAAGATTGGGTGTTCTCTTATTCAATCAGAGAAGTTCGTTTGTCTCCGAACGGGCGCAATGTCGTTGTCCTGTTGGACAAGACAGAACGCACTTTTGAAGGAGTCTTGAAAACTACTGTTGTACAAGGCTTTGTTCTGTAGGCTTGCTATATTCCCAGGTTTTGACCTGGGAATTATCAAAACTTACGCAGAACCCCTATATGTAAGGTACACGCGGCCCACCTACAGATAGAGTCTATGCGTTAGTCGCGATCGGGTTGTTAATTATTCTTTATTTTGATAATTGCTATATCAATACATTTTAAAATTTCCCTCTTCCTTCCTCCCTCTTTCTTTTTCCTTGAACATCTGCCTCCTGACTATTGACGAATGCTCAATCCTTAATCCGTGTATCCCTGTCAAAATTCATATCTTGCCTGACTTCATGCCTGCATTACCACCCGTTCCGGGAGACTGACAATAAAAGTTGAACCTTTACCGTCTTCGCTTTCGACGCTAATTTCGCCGCCGAGAATTTGACACAAACGCTGGCTAATTGTCAATCCCAAACCCGTGCCTCCGTACTTGCGGGTAGTCGAGGCATCAGCTTGAGTAAAAGGTTTAAATATCTGCTCTAATTGCTCGTCCGTCATGCCGATGCCGGTGTCGCTGACTCGAAACATTAAAACTTGAGAAGTATAGTTTGAACCCGATTGAAAATCATTATTTTTATTTGGTTTCGTCGGTCGTGATTTTTCAATTTTCATTCTTTCGACGCCGATAGTAATGACGCCTTTTTCGGTAAATTTGGCAGCATTGCTGAGCAAATTGAGGAGAATTTGCCGTACTTTCGGTTGGTCGGCGTACATTGTGCCGAGTTCGCCTTTTGTTTTCAGTGCTAAAGCATTACCTTTTTTTTCTACTAGCGGTTGAGCAGTAGTCATCACTTCTTCAATCATCGTTGCCACGTCGAAGTTTTCCAAATAAAGGGTGACGTGACCGGCTTCTATTTTGGAAATATCGAGGATGTCGCTAATCATATCCAACAGGTGTTTGCCTGCGGTTTGAATTTTTTCTAAGTCGGGGAGAAAATCTTCGGAACCGGAATCTTGAGCATCTTCTTGCAGCATTTCGCTGTAGTTGATGATGGCATTGAGGGGGGTGCGGAGTTCGTGGCTCATGTTGGCGAGAAATGCACTTTTCGAGCGGTTGGCAGCTTCGGCTGCTACTTTTGCTTCGTGCAAGTCTTCTGTATATTCTGCTACGCGCTGAATGAGTTCGTTGAGCGAAACTGCCAGCATTCCCACTTCGTCGGAAGTAGTGACGGGTACTTGCAAATCAAAGTTTGATTCTTCGGTAACTCGCTGGGCGATGAGGGTGGTGGCTTCTAAGGGGCGGGCGATCGCCCGGCTGGTGTATGCTGCAAGTACGGCTGCCAGACCAGCGGATACTGCTAGAGAGCAAACCAGAATCAGAGTTCCAAGTTTTTCGGCTTCCTCGTAGGTTCTAAATGCCTCATCTGCTTTATCGCGAAAGTTGCCGGCCATTTGGGCTGAATCTTCGGAAAACTGTTTGAGTTTCAAAGCAGTTTCGCCCGCCACAAAATTGTTCAAGTTCTGCCCCAATGCCTGCTGCTGCTTCGGATTCAAAGCAGATAATTTCGCAGTAGCCAACAATTTTTGTACTTGTTGAAAGTATGATTCTACGGTTTTGCCGTTGACTTGAGCGAACTGTTGAAGCTGTTGGTAGTCTTTGGCAATCTCGGGATTCTTCGTCTGCGACGGGGTTTGCAGTTGTTCGAGGATGCCGCTCATCTGAGCAACGCGAGTCAGGAATTCCGAGCGTCGGCGATCGAAAATTTGCGGTTTGGCCGTCAGACTCGCCAGCTCTTGCTGCTGAATTCTGACTTCCTGCACCGTGTTATTGAGGTTTGTCAGGATTTCCGCTTTATCTCGGTCGATCGCTAGTTTTTCTCTAACTTGCTGTTTGTGATAGGATTCTACTCCCCGTCCCGCCACAGCACCCAAAACGGCAATACCAATGACCAAGGCGTATCCGCAGCCGATTTTCTGCCTGATACCTAAGCGGCCCAACAGACTTTTCAACCCTATTTGAGGACGGTTATGCAGTTGATTTTTCAAAGCTAAGGTTAAAGACATGGGCAATGTACTCGTCACCTTTGAGAGGCACCATCTATATTCTAATTGATGCCTGCCGGAGGGTAAATAAAGTTCTGGCTTCGGACTAGGTTTCGGTAGTTGTAGGGTCTTTGCAGGGTTCCACAGCTCGATCGGCTTGACAGTTTGCAGCAGTTATGCGTAAAAAATTATAGCAGAAGGAAGAAGGATCTTAGGCTGCATTCAGCTTTCTTCCCTTCAGCGATGCGAGCAGGCAAGTCGCGGTTCCTGAGCGAAGTCAAAGGGTAGTGCAACTCGCTCAGAGTAAAAAAAAGCAAGAAGGAAGAACGAGTCAAAGGCATGGTTTCAGTAATTAAGAACATCCTCACCGTTTTGGTGGTTGCGATATAAGTCGCGAGTTATAAGTTGCAAGTTATGAGTTAGATTTCTGATTGAAAACTCTACTCTACTCGCAACCCATAACTCTATCGCTGTTCTCCTACTGGCAAAGTCGAAATTGTGCTATCTCAGCAGGAATTTTGGAAGCATTAGGTACGTTTGCACTTGCTGGAACGAAGATTCCCAGGCCATAACTGCAACCCTCTGCCGTCGTGCATTCCCCTGGCTTAGCAGTGATTTGATATTGACCTTGGGATGGGGGAGTAAAAGAGATTGACGCCAGTTCGCCTGTTTTTTGACTCACAGCGATTTCCTGACCGCTTTCATCCTTGAGAGATAAGTTTAAATCCTGACAATTTCCGTCGCAAGTGGCAACAAAAACATACTCCACATTAGGATGCAACGTCGCTCTAAAAGGAGATGAAACTTGCTTGCGAACTTGGCCCAGCAACGGCACAAATACTAATTTTTGACCGTTGCCTTTCCGCTGGTCAACTTCTGTTTTCAAGCGACAAATAACCGTTTTTTGGTTGTCGGTCAGTTCTTGAGCAATCGCATTTCCTACAATTGCAGTACCGAGGATCAGCGCAAGGCCGGAAATAACCAGATGTTTGAAATTCATTGATGTCCCTTAAAGTTAATTTTGGGTGATTGCAATAGACCGATTTTGTCAGCAGTCTATTAGTTTATCTGGAGCCTATCACATTTGTTGACTTTTCCGAAAAAACAGGTCGGAGAAAAGTGCGATCGAACTCATGTCTGGTTTTAGATGAATCTGGCGTCAGCTATCGCCGAAACTCTACAGATTGCGGACTGTAGGAGCAGAACCCCGTCCTGATTGTATTGTACTAAATTAGGGCGATCGGCATCGGTATCTAGAAACCCCGTTTCTGGGCGGGTGCCTCGCAGCTCAACCTACGATTTATAGTACAGACCGGGTTTAACAAGACCTGAATCTGTCCAAGACTGTAAATCTCTGATACAGGTTCCCAGATTCCATGGCGATAACATAATACAAAATTAAAAAAGTCTTGCTACCATCCTCAATCTTATACCAATTATTAAAAGTCAAAGCGAACTGTAAGGACACGGCATTGCCCTGTCCCTACTCAAAATCTCTCCGTTAAATCCGTTAAATCCCTTCTACAATCCATTGCCTAACTTCCTTCTTCCCATCATTTATCACTGTTCCGAAATTTCCAGGCAGGAACAAACTTGGAATCTCCCCAAACGCCACGACGATTTTTCTTAGCTTCGGCTTCCGCTTGTTCCAGAACACTGGCACTGGGACAGTTTTTCAAGTAAGGACGGTAAACCATTGCTAATCCTTCGCGGGTCAAAACTTCTTGGGCAAATGTGCCGTTTGGCAAACGAACTTCGCTAACTTTGCGGCCGTAGCGGTCAGTATCGGTAACGGTCAAGACAACGCGACCCCCCCCTTGTTTGACGAGCTGCTGCATTCTTTGGTGCGCTAAATTTCCCCACTTAAATTGATTTTTTAGTGCTGATGCTTTGCTATTTTTCTCAGCATTTGTGTGCGCGACTTCCGGTGCATCTACACAGGCAAAACGCACTTTGATATCTTTTCCGGCGCTATCGCTGGCGACAAGGGTGTCGCCGTCGCTGACTCGCTTGACAGCATAGTTGTTGGGCGCTAACTTTTGTGGACACCCGAATAGTAGCAATAGCAGAGCAACTGCACTTAAGGTTTTTATTGTTGGGAAAATGGTGATTTTAGTTTGGCTCATATTTCTGTGTTTTTATTTAGTTTCCATCCAATTTTGACCAGCGTGGATGTCAACTATTAGCGGTACGCTAAGTGGCAGAGCATTTTGCATCGCAGTTCTAATTTTCGGCTGCAATTCTTCCCATTCATCGGGAGGTACTTCAAATATTAATTCGTCGTGAACTTGCAACAGCAGCCGCGCCTGATAGTTTTGCAAAATTTTGTGTACTTCAATCATGGCAAGTTTAATGATATCAGCACTAGAGCCTTGAATGGGAGCGTTGGCTGCGGCACGCAAAGATTGGGCGTCATCTCTGCTGACAGATTTAAGTCTATCGGAGTGAATGTCTTGGGGATTGCGGCCTTTTAAGTCCAGGAGGCTTTCGCTCTCGAATTTTAAATAGCGGCGGCGGCCGAGTATTGTGGTAACGTATCCGAGGGCGATCGCCTCTTTTTTTACTTTCTCCAAATATTCAAAAACTTTACTGTAACGCTGGTTAAATCGTTCAATAAACTTTTTACCGTCTGCTGAAGTTTTGCCCATCGAACGACCAAACTTGATCGCCCCCATACCGTAAATTACCCCAAAATTAATAGTTTTGCCAAACCGTCTTTCGTCCGGCGTTACTTCCTCTTTTTCAAACAGCAGTTGAGCCGTTACTGTATGCACATCTCGGTTATTTTGGTAAGCTTCTATTAACACAGGTTCTTGACTCAAGTGAGCCAAAATTCGCAGTTCTATTTGAGAATAGTCAGCCGACACCATCAGCCAACCTTCTTCCGGCAAAAATGCCTTGCGAATTTGCCGCGAAAACTCGGTACGGATGGGAATATTTTGTAAATTTGGATTAGAAGAAGAAAGCCTTCCCGTACCCGTTGCAGTTTGGTTGAAATCTGTATGCACTCGCCCGGTCTCCGCACGGACTAACTGCGGCAAAGCATCGACATAAGTTGATTTCAATTTGGATAATGTTCGGTGTTCTAATAAATCGTCTACAATCGGGTGGTCTCCTTGCAGTTTATCCAATACAGTGGCGTCTGTAGAGTATCCCGTCTTCGTTTTGCGAGACTTTTTCTGAAACTCATCCGGGATTTTTTCTAACAAGATTTCGCTGAGTTGTTTCGGGGAACCTAAATTAAACTTTCTCCCCGCTGCTTGATAAGTCTTTTCTTCTATTTCTTTTAAGCTCTTTTCTAGCTGTTGCGATAGTTCTTGCAGGTAAGCTGAATCAATGCGAATTCCGCAGTATTCCATTTCAGCTAAAACTGGTTCGAGGGGCTGTTCTACTTCCAGCAGCAACTTGTGCAAAGACTTATCGGGAAAGTTATGTTCATCAGCTTTATCTAATTCAGTTCTCAGTTTACCTACTAACTGAAATGTTGTATGAACATCCATGCCGCAGTAGTCGGCTACCGCCGGAATACTGATGTCAGCAATTGTTTTGTTTTTGGGTACTAATTCATTGTAACTTTTGGCGACAATGCCTAAGTATTTCCTTGACAATTCGCTGAGGCTGTGGGTGGTTTCGGGATTGAGTACGTAACTGGCTAGCATGGTGTCGAAGACGACTCCGGCTAGTTTGATTCCCTGACAGCGCAGGATCGATCGATCGAACTTAGCATTTTGCAGCGCCTTCGGATAATTCTCGCTTTCCAAAATCGGACGCAAAGCATTTAAAACTGTGGCTTTGTCTAAGTTTTTGCCCGTTTTATGTCCCGTGGGAATGTAAGCAACATCCTCTTCGGCTTTTCCCCAACAGCAGCCAATTCCGACTAATTCGGCGTCTCGCGGTTCGATGGCGGTGGTTTCGGTATCCCACGCCACGGGTGAGGCTTTGTCAGTGAAGGTTTGCAGCAGTTCGACTAATTCGTTTAACTGTTCGGTTGTTTGAATAATTCTGGGTTTAATGGGTAATTTGTTTGCTTGCTGGGCGGCTAGGGTTTCTGCAGGACTAAAAAACGACAAGTCGTCGTCTTCCGAACTTTCAGAAGTTGCCGGTGGCTTATCTATTGTGGAGTGGGCATCTTGCCCGCCGTTGGCAACAGGCAAGATGCCTGTTCCACTGTCAGCAACAGGCATCTTGCCTATTCCACTGTCCATTGAATTGATTGTGGGGTGGGCATCTTGCCCGCCCTTTGCCAATGGTTCTTCTACACCGCCGAACCGTTTTTGAATTTGTTTTACTTTCCCTAAAAATGTTTTAAATTCCAACTTTTCCAGCATCTGGATCAAGGCTGCTTCATCAAAACCTTTGAGCTGGCAATTTTCTAAATCTACTTCCAAGGGCACGTCTTGGACAATTGTCGCCATGCGTTGAGAATGATAAGCAGCTTCTTTGCCTTCTTCTAGCTTTTTCTTAGTGGCGCCTTTAATTTCATCTATAGCAGCATAAATTCCATCGAGGGAATTGTAAGCTTCCAGCAATTGCAGTGCGGTTTTGTCGCCGATGCCTTTAACTCCGGGGATGTTGTCGGATTTGTCGCCGCACAAAGCTTTGTAATCTACTACTTGTTCGGGCAAAATACCGAGTTTGGCTTTGACTTCTTCCGGGCCGTATTCTTGGGATTTGCCTTTGCCCGATCGCCTGAGTTCATCGGTACTCAAATATAATACGCTGATTTGTTTGTCGGTTTCTACTAATTGAAACAAATCTCGGTCGCCCGTGAGGATTTTGACGTGATAACCGGCCGCGCTGGCTTTGTTTGCCAAAGTTCCCAAAACATCGTCTGCCTCAAAACCGGGAGCAGTTATGGCAGGTAAATTCAAATAGGTGAGGAGTTCTTGCAGGTTTTTGATATCCGGCTTAAAATCTTCCGGTGTTTCGGCTCGACCGGCTTTGTAGGTGTCGTCTGCTTCGTGGCGAAATGTGGGTGTGGCGAGGTCAAAGGCGATCGCCATGTACTGGGGGTCGTGGGCCGCCATTACTTCCAGCAGCGACTTGAGAAAGCCAAAACAGACGCTGGTGGGAATGCCCGTCGTAGTTCGCAAGCCTCCGTCTCGACTTTTGGCAAAGGCGAAGTAGGAGCGAAAGGCCAGGGAGTGGCCGTCAACTAGGATGAAGGTGGGAGCTTGATTTTCCGACACAGACACAAATACCGATCGCACGAAAGGATTTTCTCATTGTACTCAGTTGTCAGTCGGCATTGATCGACCGGAAGGATGGCCCGCAGACTTGAGGACGCTTGACACTTGAGCGGATCTCGGCTTACTGTGCAGCTTGGCTGAGAATAGTAGAAGATGGTAAGTATGATTCCCTACGGGATAGCTTCGCTTCACGCGAATTTACAAACACCTGCCCGAAGCCTATGGCTGACATTAATCGATGCTACGAAATCCTCGAAATTGAGCCGGGAACTTCCTTAGAAGACATTAAGCGCGCTTACAGGGATTTAGCGTTTGTGTGGCATCCCGATCGGTTTGCCAACAACGACCGCCTGCAACAAAAAGCTCAACAACGATTAACAGAAATTAATGAAGCTTACCAGCAGTTGGTGTTGTTCCTGAGTCAGCCTGAATCATCGAGGTCGATCGAAAAACAGTTTCAGCAGCCATCGCCCCCTGCGCTGGAAAAGCCGCTGAGAAGGCGTTCTGGAAAATCAGCCGCCAGGCCTGGTTCCCAGCGCCGTCAAACCCGCCCAAAAGCCGCCTCCAAAAAATTTCTCACTCAAAAAAACTCTTCAAGCAAGAAACGACTTACCACTCACAATCGCCAAGCGCGGCGGGGCACAAAGCAACCAGGGCGAATCGTTGCGAGGGAAGCACGGCCATCTCTAAACTATCGAAAGCTTACCTCGAAAAGGAAAACAGAATTTTCAACTCAATACTCAAAACCGCGAAGCGCGCCGAGGGAAGTGCGGCCATCTCAACACTATTCAAGCTTCCCTTGGTGGCCGCTGGCAATCGCTGTAGCGAGTTACGCTTTGACCGGGTGGATTTTGACTGTATCAGCCGCCCCGCTGTGGATGTGGGCTTTAATCTGCGGTGCCGATTGGCTGTGGGCCGCGATTTTGCTGGCGGAGGGTTCAGCAACGCCTAGAGTGTGGCTGGCGGCCTTAGTTTTGGCTGGGGCGGTGGGGGGGTCGATCGCCGGTTTTCAGGCGGGAGGAAGGGTAACAGGGGCGGCTTGGGGCGCCGTTGGAGCTGGTTTGGGGGCGATCGCCAGTTCTGAGGCCGAGTCGCGGGCCGTGGCTGCAGTTTTGGCTGTGGCGGGAGTAGTGACAGTGGTGGGATTGCTGGCGGGAACGGATTCTGGGAATTGGGTCAAGGCGTTGGTGACGGCCGCGTGTTGGGCGATGGTCGGCTTGATGTGCGGGCTGGCGACGGAAGTAGGCGTCAATTCTGGCGGCCCCGTCGGGCTCTCTGGTGCGATCGGGCTGGGGATTGGGGCGTGGGCGGGGGCTTTGGCTGGGGCGGGATCGGGGGCGATCGTCCAAGCTTTCGCTATCGCCGGGTCTAAAAGTGTTTATGGGGCTTGGGCTGCGATCGGCATTATTGCTGGAGTTGTGGCGCGGATGGTAGCCGCAGAAAGGTTGATCCACACTAGCAGCGGGCTTTACACGGTTATCCTGTTGGTGGCTACTTCGGGTTTCGGGCTGTGGCTGGGAAGTTGGTTGGGTGATCGTATCTTTTAAATTAGTCATCAGTCATTAGTCTTTAGGCAAAATTACCAATTACCAATTACCAACTACCACTTCCCCATTATTCTCTTGTCTAGCAACAACTAAGACAATGAGGATGTTATTAATTGCTGACACCCTTCCCTCTTCCTTCTTCCTGACATCCGTTACATCCGTTACAGAATCCGTTGCCGAACTTCCCTCTTCCCTCTTCCTTCTTCCCTCTTCCTTCTTCCCCTAGCGAATCCGTTGCCGAACTTCCTGCTTCCTCCAGCATAAATCCCAGGACTTATCGCTTTTCAGTAGCGCTTCAAACTCAGCCCTTGGCAAAGCCTGACTGAAAATATAGCCTTGAATTTCGTCGCATTCGTGTTCGCACAAAAAATCAAGTTCTTGCTTATTTTCTACCCCCTCAGCAACCACCGTCATGTTCATGCAGTGTGCCATTTGAATAATCGCTATTGTTATCGCTGCATTTTGGCGATCGTCTGCAATATCGCGAATAAAACTCTTGTCTATTTTGATCGCATCAAACGGAAAGAGTTTGGGATAACTCAAAGAAGAATATCCAGTTCCAAAATCATCAATTGCTATCCTAATCCCCTGATTTTTCCACACCGTAAAAGCTTTAGCTGCTGCAATTTCGTCTTGCAAAACCAGACTTTCCGTCAGTTCTAATTCCAAACACTTGGGATCCAGATCGGTTTCTGTTAATATCTCCCTGACTCTTTCCGTGAAATTTTTTCGCTCGAATTGACGGGCTGATACGTTAACTGACACTCGCAGGAGTGGCAAACCTGCTCTTTGCCATCTTTTAGTTTGCCTGCAAACAGTCTCTAATACCCATTCGCCCAACGGTGCAATCAAGCCCATTTCTTCAGCCATTGGAATAAATTCCCCAGGGGAAACTCGCCCCCGTTCTGGATGATTCCAGCGCACCAAAGCTTCAGCCCCAATCATTTTGCCTGTTTTAATTTCTATTTGTGGCTGATAGTAAATTTCAAACTCTGAGCTTTTTAAAGCCTGGCGCAAACAAGTTTCTTGAAGAAGTGTATTGATAAAAAAATTAGCATTCTTTGCCGTATAAAAATGATAAGTATTGCCACCTTTCTGCTGAGATTGATACATTGCTATATAAGCATTTTTCAGCATTTCATCTCCGTCGATGCCGTCACCGGGATACAAGCAGATACCCATACTAGCAGTGACATACACTTCACAATCTTTGAGAATCATACCTTGGGATACAAGATCTAAAATGTTTTGAGCAATCTTTACCACATCCTGTTTTTCTGCAACTGGTTTAAGAATCAGCGCGAATTCTGCCGCTTCCAAACGAGCAACAATATTAATGTGTTCCATGCAGTTATTTAGCCGCTGGGCGATCGTGCAAAGCACTGAGTCGCCGATATCGTGTCCCCAGGTACTGTTAATGCGGTTGATTTTATCTAAGCTAAGCGTGACAACTGGAACGAATCCTGACAATTCTTTTTGACCATCTAATACTCGACTTAACTTTTCTCGCAAAAATGAACGATTCGGCAGGTTCGTCAAGCTGTCATACTGATGTCGGTAGAGTGCCAGTTGAATAGTTGTGTGCAAGTTTTTTTCTTCAAATGGCTTGACAATATAGCCGAACGGTTTTGTACTATTAACTCGTCGCAAAGTAGTTTCATCGGCATAAGCTGTCAGATAAACTACGGGAATTTGAAAGCGCAAGCGAATTTCTTCTGCTGCTGTAATGCCGTCGATTTCTCCTTGCAGGTTAAGATCCATTAAAACTAAATCCGGGCGCAACTTGGCTGCCGATTCAATCGCTTCTTCTCCCGAATAGACCATGCCAGTTATTCTATATCCTAGAGATATCAAACTGTCGGAAATGTCTTCCGCAATGATGCTCTCGTCTTCAACTATCAGAATTTTTTTGTTAGACACTAATTTTTTCCCTCAGAGTGCAATTTAGGTTGACAAAAGGTTATTCTAAAAGTTGTGCCAGCAGTTTCTAACAGTTCTATTCCCCCCCGGATTTGCTTGACTAAAGACCCGACGAGTCGCAAACCCAACGTTCGGGCTTTTCGATAATCTAAGTCTTGAGGAAAACCAATTCCGCTGTCGCTCACGGTTAGCACGCAAAGTCGATTTTTTTCCAAAGTGAAATCTATGTTAATTTTACCTTTAATTTGTCCTTTAAAAGCATATTTGAGAGCATTTGTCACAAGCTCGTTGATAATTAACCCGCAAGGAACTGCCGTATCAATATTAAGAGAACACGGCGCAATATTTGTTTGCAACTTAACGCCTTCTGCATGAATTTCATAAGCTTGGAATAAATTGTGTGCGAGATTTTGGATATATTCAGCAAAATCAATGTTTGACCAGTCTTTGGAGTGATATAATTGTTCGTGAACCAGAGCCATTGATCTGACTCGGTTTTGACTTTCTTTTAACATTTCACTAACGCGGCTGTCTTGAATGTAGCGAGACTGAAGTTTCAGCAGGCTAGAAATAACTTGGAGGTTGTTTTTGACGCGGTGGTGAATTTCTTGGAGAAGGACTTCTTTTTCGGCGAGGGAGGCTTTGATTTGATCCTCATCCCGTTTGCGCTCTGTAATGTCGCGTACTACAGCTTGGAGAAATTTTTGTCCGTTAATTTCCATTGCGTTTAACAGAACTTCTGCGGAAAATTCTGAACCGTCGAGTCGTTTGTGTACCCAGTCAAAGCGACAGCTACCTGTTTGCAGTGCTGCCGATATTCTCTGTATTGCTAGATTGGATGAGTCTTGTCCGCTAGGCTGAAATTGTGGGGAAAAGTCGCTCAATCTCTTGCCGTAAAATTCTTTTGTGTTGCTACAGCCAAATATTTTTAAGGTAGCGGGGTTGCAGTCAAAAAACTCCTTTTCGTCAAGCAACATTACTGCGTCGCTGGTGGCTTCATAAAGGCTACGAAATTTGTGTTCTGATTCTTGCAGCGAGCATATCAATTGGTTTTTTAGAGCTTCTGCACGCTTGCGGTCGGTAATGTCTATTCCTACGGAAACCGCAGCAGTTCCATGATGATATTTCTGAGCTACTATCAAATAGTTGCGGACGAAACCGTTAATTTCAATGTCTATTTCTTGCCAGGTTTGCTGAGATGAACTCTCAAAAAAATTTCGGATCAGTTCTCCAAAAGTCGAGCCTTTCTCGAGAAAGTTTATTTCTTGACCCACAAAGCTTTCAGGAGACAGGTTGAATGAGGTTGCTAAGTGCTGGTTGACTCCAATATACCGCAAATCTGAACTGATCCAAGAAATCAGTCCCGGTACGGCATCCAAAACGGCGCGAAGTTGGTCTGTAGCTTCTTGGAGTGCTTGTTCCGATCGCTTGCGATCGCTAATATCTGTCGCCGTTCCGCACAAGCCTAAAATTGCGCCGTTTTCAGCTTGGTTGACGATGCTGTTGACGCGCAGGTGGACGGGAGTACCGTCTTTACGAATGTGTACTGTTTCGTAAGGAGAATTAGCGGTTTGTGGCTGAAGTTTGGTTCTCGCTAAAAGTTGGGCAAATATTTCTCTTGGTCTACTTTCTTGCTCAGGAACTAAAAAATCGGTGAAGCGGCGTCCGATCATTTCTGGCGGTTCGTAACCGTAGATGCGTTTGGCGGCAGAATTGACAAAAGTCAAGAGGCCTTCAATATCGATCGACCAAATCAATTCTTGGGAGGTTTCTACGAGGTTGCGGTACTTTTTTTCGCTTTCGGCAAGTGCTGCATTGAAGAATTTCGTCTGCTGCTGAAGTCTCTCTTCTAATTCTTCATTTGCCGTCTCCAGAGTTGCGATCAATTGCTCGCGCTCGGTAATTTCAGTAGAAACACCCACTGCCCCGACAACTTCGCCGTTTCCATCTCGCAGCGCTGCCGATCGAATTTCGTGAATAAAATGCCTCTCTCGGATGTTCCAAGTACGATCGTTTCCTGCTAATACCTCGGCAATATTTTCTAAGATATCTGGCTGGCTGCTGTAAACTTCAAAAATCGAAAGCCCGACTGTTGCACTTGGTTTGAGTCCCAATTTTTCTAATCCTTTTCCTGCTGCAAGGGTCAACTTGCCTTCTCTGTCTGTTGCCCACAGGAAAATTGGGGCACAACTGACAGCGGCGTGAAGGGTTTCGTTGGCTTGTTTGAGCCGATCGATTTCTGCGTGAAGCCGATCTTGGGTGGTGTTTAATTCTACCGTTAGCCGATCGGCTTTTTGCTGCCAACTCGCAGCAGTATCGCACATTTCTGCGAGATTGCGGGAACGACAGATGGATTGGTTGCAGTGTGACATGGTTACTCTAGGGCGCACTGTATATTTAACCCTAGCCTATCTTTTAAGCATAAACTTTTTAAGTCAAATATTACAATTAGCAGTAATACTCATCCGACCAAGATGCGATAATATTAAAGGTACTTTAAAGGATTCAGAAAATGCGGCTCACTCAGGCTTTTCGGCGACAGTTCACAAATTGATAATAAGCTGAATAATGCCTGCCAGTCGGTATTTTTACGGTGACTATTTGTAGTAGTGCAAAAAGAAGTTCCGCAATACTCGGCTTGCACAAGAACTTGGATTGTAAATTTATTATATTTGTTTGCGTAGATTCACGCAGCGAGGAAGAGGGAATCGGGAATTTGTAAATATAGCCAGCGCCTAAATGGTTAGGAGGTACTTAATTTGTGAAAATCATGAGGTCGATTCCTTCTTCTTTCTGCCTTCTGCCCTATTCCCTCTTCCCTATTCTCTATTTCTTCCATCCGCTACATCCGTTACAGAATCCGTTGCCGAACTTCCTTCTTTCTTCAATTAACTCCCCAAATTTTTACAGTTTTGTCTATACTGCCGCTGATAATAGTTTCACCATTGCTGCTAAAAGTAAGACAAGTAACAGAGTTTTGATGTCCGCTGAGAGTGTGAATATTTTCGCCGGTACTGGCATTCCAAAATTTGATATTACCATCGGCACTAGCACTGACAACAGTGCCTCCGTCGGGAGTAAAGGCGATCGCATTTATCGAGTTAAAATGCCCTGCCAATGTGATTGAACTATCTGGATTCGATAGCTGTCGCAGTTGAATGTTTCTGTCCCAGCCGCCAGTAGCCAAAGTCTGCCCGTCTGGGCTCAAAGCCAGACAATTCGCATAACCCTTAATTGTTTGGGAACACTCTCTGCTGCGGAGGTTCCACAGCTTAATTGTACCATCAGAACTGCTGCTAGCGAGAGTTTGTGCGATCGGGCTAAAAGCAAGACTAACAATTCCTGCTTTATGAGCTCCCCAAGTTAAAAGATTGCCAAAAGTACAGATTAACTTTCCCGTCTCTAAATTCCAAATTTTGATAGTAGTATCT
Organism: Microcoleus sp. Pol1C5; assembly: GCF_036701115.1. Classification (NCBI taxonomy): domain Bacteria; kingdom Bacillati; phylum Cyanobacteriota; class Cyanophyceae; order Oscillatoriales; family Microcoleaceae; genus Microcoleus; species Microcoleus sp. Pol1C5. The sequence continues at coordinate 18,529 of NZ_JAUBQE010000061.1, forward strand.
GCCGAACCGCTGGCGATAACTTGACTGTCGGGACTGACTACAATTGCGCTAATTTCCGCTTCATGTCCGAGGGAAGTATGCTGCAATTCTCCTCCCTGCCAAATTTCGATCGCGCGGTGTTTCGGAGTATTTCTGCTCCTCACAAACACTTCACTTTCTTGGCAAAGCACAAAAGTTTCTTGAGCGCGGGGATACTTGTCAACAGTATAGAGTATTTCTCCTGTATCTACATCGCAAATTCTAATTATTTTCCCATGCAAACTCGCCGTACGATCACCTCCGGGACTAATCGCAACATTTGTTCCTGTTTTCACAGTGCGGATGCAGTCAAAAAGCTTGTAAGGGATGAATTCTTTTAAAGCTTGGCTGACTAAAGGTTCTGTCCTTGGACGCAAAATTAAATAAGCAACTCGCTGCACTTCTGGTGCGGGGTCAAGCAGCGCCTCAATTGCTAAATTTAAACCAGCGCCTCCGTATTTAGGAGCATCTTTAACGGCGGCAATCCGCGACTCGATACTAGGACTGTTGAAGCGCTGCTTGACCCCCGCGATGCCTCCCAAAACAGCGCCGGCGATCGGGATTTGACTTTGACCGCCGAGGACAGCATCATATTCTCTGGGTTGGTTAGGATTGTCGGCAATCATACGATTTTAGATTTTAGATTTTAGATTTGAAGAATTGGAGGATTGAAGAAAGCGAACTCACGGATGAATCTGGTAAATTGTTATCGGATACTATGTTTTTAATTTCTGAAATTATGAATCCGGGGGCTAGTAACCTGGCTGCTTTCGCTGACGCTAAAACCTGGTTTAAGAGCACAAGTTCTAACTTATTGACTGTGGCAGTTTATAGTATTATAATCAAATCAGCGTTTTACACAAAAATCCGAAAGTGATATGTCACACTTCACAACTATCAAGGTTCAGATCAAGAACGGGGAACTGCTGCATCAAGTGTTGGAAGAGTTGGGTTATCAAGTAGAGTCCAATGTGCAGGTACGGGGTTATCGGGGTGACAAAACTAATGCCGAGTACGTGATTCGGCAATCCAATGGTTACGATTTGGGTTTTCGCCGCACTGGAGAGGATTACGAATTGGTGGCGGATTTTTGGGGCGCTAGAATTAATCAGCAGGAATTTATCAATTCAATTAGTCAAAAATACGCGCGCAAAAGTTTGATGGCGGCGGTGCAGTCAGAGGGTTTTAATGTTGAAGAAGAGGAAACTTTGGCAGATGGAACGCTGAGAGTTGTAGTGGGTAGATGGGTTTAAGACTCGCGCTTGATTAACTCGTTTTTAGGTATCAAGAGGAATCACCATGTGGCGAGCGTACTAATTATCCTGGCGCTTGTAGTTGGCATTGTTGGCGCGATCGCCCTTGGAGCATACCTCTGGCATCTGGGTACCAAGGAACTGCGAGCCAATCTGGAAGCTGCACGCTTGCCGATTAAACCTCTGACATTTGATGCGCGGGAAATCGCCGATTTACCCCAGCCAGTGCAGCGCTACTTTCGCGCGGTGATCGAAGATGGACAACCGCTAATTGCAGCAGCGCGGGTTTCCCACGAAGGCACATTTAACATGAGCGAAACCGCAGAAAAATGGAGCGCTTTCAACTCAACTCAACTGGTAATTACTCAGCGTCCTGGCTTTGACTGGGACGGGCGAATTGCCATGATGCCCGGTATCAATGCGTTTGTTCACGATTCCTACATTTCTGGCGAAGGCATCCTCCATGCGGCGCTGCTGGGCCTGGTGACTCTGGCGGATATCCGCGGCACTCCAGAAGCGGCACAAGGGGAACTGATGCGCTTTTTCGCGGAGGCGGCTTGGTATCCGACGAGACTGCTGCCGAGTCAGGGTGTTCGCTGGGAGGCGATCGACAATTCTTCGGCCAGAGCAACGCTACAGGATGGCGACACCGCTGTTTCCCTGGATTTCCGCTTTGATGAAGCAGGGCTAATCGCCACTGTCCGCGCCGAGGCCCGCGCCCGTACAGTTAACGGGCGGCTGGTGTTTGCGCCCTGGATTGGCCGCTTCTGGGACTACGAATTGCTAGAGGGTATGCGGATTCCGCTCTCCGGTGAGGTGGCGTGGCAACTGCCTGATGGCTCGCTATTGCCCTACTGGCGCGGCCGCATCACGAATGTTGCCTATGAGTTTGCACGATGATTCTAGTTTGTGTTGTAGGGTGCGTCTGAGTCTGAGATTTTCTCCTTTGTAGGGGCAATCCCGCCGTGGTAGCCCCGGTTTCAACCGCCTCCTTCATAAAGAGGGTAACTTTCCCCCAAAAACCCTACCTCAAAAACAATTTATACGCCGGATTCTGACTCTCATCCCCATACTGATAGCCTAGCGTATCCAAAAAAGCCTGCCATTCCTGCATCTCATCGGGCGGTACTTGAATTCCCACCACAATTCGCCCGTAATCTGCGCCATTATTTCGATAGTGAAAAACGCTGATATTCCAGTTAGGGCTCATCGAACCGACAAACTTCATCAACGCACCCGGACGTTCGGGAAATTCAAAGCGATAAAACAATTCATGGTCGGCCAGCATCGAACGCCCGCCCACCATATGCCGCACGTGCAATTTCGTTAATTCATCATCAGTTAAATCCAGAGTTTTGAAGCCACAGTCTTCAAAACTTGCCGCTATCTTCACCGCATCGGCACGGTTTTGAATTTGCACGCCGATAAAAATATGTGCCTCTTTCTCATCCGCAATTCGATAGCTAAATTCAGTTAAATTCCGTTTGCCCAGACATTCGCAAAACCTGCGGAGACTTCCCGGTTGTTCGGGAATTGTGACTGCAAAAATGGCTTCGCGGCGTTCGCCAAACTCGGCTCTTTCTGCTACAAAACGCAGCCGATCGAAATTCATGTTCGCGCCGCAAGCAACAGCAATTAATGTTTCTCCTGCGATTTGTTCCCGTTCGACGTAAGCTTTCGCACCTGCGATCGCCAAAGCGCCAGCAGGTTCTAAGATCGATCGCGTATCTTCAAAAACATCCTTAATCGCCGCGCAAACATCATCCGTATCAACCAAAATAATCTCATCCACATACTCTTGACACAAGCGAAAAGTTTCCTCCCCCACTTCCCGCACAGCAACGCCGTCAGCAAATAAACCCACCTGCGACAAACGCACCCGTTTACCGGCTTTCAGCGATTGATTCATGGCATCGGAATCCACCGGTTCGACGCCAATAATTTTAATTTCCGGCCGCAACCGCTTGACATAGGCCGCAATTCCCGAAATCAATCCACCGCCACCAATTGCCACAAAAATCGCGTGAATTGGTTTTTGATGTTGCCGCAGAATTTCCATGCCGATCGTACCCTGTCCAGCAATCACGTAGGGGTCATCAAAAGGGTGAATAAAAGTCATACCTTTTTCCGCCTCTAATTGACGCGCAAAAGCGTAAGCATCATCGTAAGCATCCCCATGCAAGACTACCTCTCCACCACGGGCTATCACCGCATTTACCTTCACCTGCGGCGTCGTTACGGGCATGACTATGATCGCGCGAGTTCCCAGGTGGCGGGCGGCGAGGGCGACTCCTTGAGCGTGGTTGCCTGCGGAAGCTGCAATGACACCTTGTGCTAGCAAATCCGGCGACAGTTGCGCCATTTTGTTGTACGCACCCCGCAGTTTGAAGGAAAACACCGACTGCATATCCTCTCGCTTCAGCAAAAGTTTATTGTTGAGCCGTGCTGATAGATTTGGGGCGGATTCTAGGGCTGTTTCTTGAGCAACATCGTAGACGCGGGCGGTGAGGATTTGTACCAGGTAATCGCAAAGCATGGGGTTAGCAGGTTGGTTGATGCCGGATGGTGGGATAATTGTACGGCACTTGTGTTAGTATTTTGCGGGGAATTGGCGCTCCTCTTCGAGGGCTTTCCTTCGGATCGCTTCGCTAACGCTAACGGGCGATTCCCTGCGGGATAGCTTCGCTTCACGCAATTTTTCAATAATAACTTTTCGCTTTGGGAACGTAAGGAGCCTGAAGACTATGAATAATAATTCGTTTTTGCCGTTTACCCCGGTTATAAAATCCGGTTTGTGAGCGTATTAGTCCGTAATCCTTGATTTAGTATGTAAATTCATGAACGTACAAATTACAGATTTGCGTGCGGTTGACGAGCCAAAAATTCAACAGGTAGCTAGATTAATAGTTGAAGGTTTTAAAGAGCATTGGCCCGATGCTTGGCCAGATATAAAATCTGCTTTGCAAGAAGTGCAAGAATCTTTGGCAGCCGATCGCATCAGTCGAATTGCTGTCGCCGACAGCAATCAAGTTTTGGGATGGATTGGCGGGATTAAACAGTATGACGGTAATGTTTGGGAACTGCACCCGCTGGTAGTGAGAACAGAATTTCGCGGACAAGGAATTGGTCGATCGCTCGTAGCTGATTTAGCAGCAGAAGCTAAAAACCGGGGAGGGATCGTGCTGTGGGTGGGTACCGACGACCAAGACAATCAAACCACTCTTTCAGGCATCAATCTTTATCCTAACGTTTGGGAACACGTCGCCAAAATTAGAAATTTGCGCGGTCATCCCTACGAATTTTATCAAAAAATGGGTTTTGCGATCGTGGGAGTGATGCCCGACGCCAACGGAATTGGCAAGCCAGATATTTTCATGGCAAAGCAGTTGTAAAGTTTAATGTAGGTTCTAAATTTACTGGCCGGTAGCTTGCCAATCCAACACTTAGCAAAATTAGTTGTTGAAAGTTTCCCAGAAAATCGGTCTAGTCGGGACGTGCGAACCCCGTTCGAGGGTCGCTAATAAACAAACCCAGAACTAACGAATCCATCACCGTATCCCAGACAGGAGTCAAACGTTCAGCATCGTCAACCCAGTAATCAAAAGTAATCAAACACTGAACATTAGAACCCAATCCAATACAGATTCGCGAATAAGCTTCCCGCTGTTCTGGAGGGTCGATAAACTTAAATTCAGTCCAAACAACGCGGGCCGTTTGCCGCTTCAATTGGATAATTTCCCCAAAAGCGATCGGATTCCTGGTATCATCTTCAACCACCTTCTGTAATAGCGGCACCAGCGGAAAATCGGCCCAGTTATTAGGTGGTAGCAAATTAAACGAAACCTCCAAACGACAATCATCATCCGGCGGCTTTTTATCCGTAAACCTGAACGAATTAGTATCCGGTTCAAAATGCCAATCTTCCGGGACATCAAAGCGGACTGCACCTCTTCCTGCTACAAAAATTCGAGTTCCAGGCTTTGACTTCCAATTGTGGTCTTCTTTGAGTTCTAGAGTTTCCTTGAGCCATTCTTGCTTTTTGCGCTTAGACATAAACAGAACACCAAAGTGCTGCTAATGTGTAGTTTTAGACCTGGCAAACACATTTTAACTCTATTTGGCTCGCCGTTTGCTCAAATATAACAATCCTTACAAAAATTATGAATTTCTCTCTTATCTATTCCTCTGTGTTCTCTGTGCCTCTGGGGTAAAAAAGAATTCCTTTCACAATTGGCTAACTTTTATTTTTCACTCTTGGGAATCACATACCTAATTCCGCCTTTATTCCCAGCCGCATCGCCCTTATAACGCGGGATAACATGAATAGCCGCGTGACTGCGACTTTGACCAGCCTGTTTATTAATATTGATTCCCACATTAAACCCGTCAGGCTGAAATTCTTTACTTAACATCTCTTGTACCTTATTAGCCATAAACCAGCAAGCCGATTGCTCTCGAAAAGGCAGTTCAAAATAATTTGCAACGTGACGCTTGGGGATGATTAAAACATGACCTTTGCTGGCGGGATAACCGTCAAACATCGCATAAGCTGTTGCTGATTCAGTTAGCAAAGTTAGGTTTTTATACGGATTGCAGAATATGCAGTTATTAGTAGAATTTCTTTGATGGTTGTAATGGACGTATTTGTAAATTTCGCAAGACTCATCTAGGTGAAGTGGCTTAAAGGGAAGTTTGACAATACACTGATATGTAGGTTTTTTGTGGACATAATGTTCTCGAAAGCCTTCTTTTTTGATATCCCTTCTCACCGCAAAATACGCATTGCCTCCCGGTTTCAACAGGTGCGACACTTCCATCAGGACATTAGCTTGTTCTTCGGGAAACAAAACATTCAAAACATAAAAGCAAATGATTGTGTCGAATTTATCTTCGGGGAATTCCGGGAAATAATAAGGGTCATAACCCGTAATATCGAAGCCTTTTTGCTGCAACAATCTAACATCGCTGCCCAAGCCGCACCCAAAATCTAAGACTTTGCCTTGCAGCAAGTTTTTATCTAATAAAAATCTTGCTGGAAAGGACAGATAAATTCTTTCGATTGCCGTCAGGTGGCTGAATTTATTTTGTTGCTTTTTCATGGCGGCATAAATTTGATTTAAAGCGATATTCTTCAGTCAGCGCACCATCCAGACGAGAGTTTGTGGAGTAGTAATTTCCAGATACGAATGTTATCTAAAAATTTTACCATTATTGCAGTTTGGCGATCGCCCCTTTTTCCACCAACACCTTACCAGTCACCAAATCCCGCACAGTCGCCAACAAAACCCGCCTCTCATCCACCTCAAAACTCACCGAAATCCTGTCAATTCCCAATACCCCGGGCGGATTCAAATGCGCTACGCAAACCTGCTGGTGGTGGCTTTCCAGAGACCGAAAATCAGTTTTTTTGTTGAGCAAACTGCTCGTCATTTGCCCTTTTTCGTTAAAAATAACCTCCGCTTGGGATACCTCCGCAACTTCCCCAATATCTAACCGAATTTCCCTTTGCCCTTCAATTGCCACTTGCAGCGTCAACTCTTCGGAACTTTGACAGGGATACTTCATTTCCTTGCTAAATATCGGCGAATAAGCATAAGCTTTAGCATAAGGTTCCCATAGGCGAATTGCATAGCTGTGGCGCAAATAATCGTCAACAGTCGCTAATTGTGTCAAGGCTAAAGCACCGTGCGCCACCGCTTCAAACGGCTTGTCAGCTTTGACTTTTTGCCGCCCAAAATACGAAACCACTAAATTAGATACAGCCGGAATTAGAGAAGTTCCTCCTACCAGCAAAACCTGTTCTATATCTGCTTTGGCGATACCTTTTCCCATTGCAATGCTCAGCACTTCATCTAAACTTTCTCGCAACTGTTCTAACAACTGCCTAGATTCCAGAATTTCCTCAAGCTTCTCTCGGTTTAGCTGCAAGTCGTAAGACATAAAATTTTCATCGTCCAACCAACTTTCCTTCGCCTCATTAACTTGAGAAAGTTGAATTTTTAATTTTTCCGCTATTTCTAGTAAATTTTGCCAGCCAACTGGGCCGACTTCTGCCCGCGACGAACCAATTTGCCGCAAATAATCTTCGACAATCCAGATGTCAATATCTTCGCCGCCTACATAAGCATCGGATTTTGCCAACACTTCGGCACGCACCCCCCCCAGCCCCCCCTTGTCAAGGGGGGGAGCGAGATTTGTCCCCGCGTTGCTAAGGGGGGGTAAGGAGGGGGTTACAGCAGTGCGAACTAAACTTAAATCTAAAGTTCCGCCACCAAAATCAACTACTAAAACTAGAGAGCCGGGGCGTTGTACTGCATATCCCAGGGCGGCGGCTGTGGATTCATCTATTACCTGAACTTCCGCAACTCCCAAACTTTCTCGTAAGTCGCGAAACCAATCTAGATATCGCTCAAATGCTCCGACGGGTACTGTAAAAATTACTTTGTCTGGCTGTATATTGTGTAAATATAATTGTTTCCAAATAGTCTTAATAAACTGTTCTGCTACTGATTCGGCTGTGTAGGTGTCGCCGTCGATATTGCGGGGCGGCGGCTGAAAGTCGGCAGCTAAATTGCGTTTAAAAGCTTTGAAAAAGCGGTCTGGCTGGGATTGCCCCAAACGCTGCGATCGCACTTTTTCTCCCAGCACCAACTCTCCGGCATTTTTCACAAAGACTAAAGTCGGCACTACAGATATTTCTCGAATATCTCCGCTCAAATTCTTCGTTTTAAAAATGCGGGACATCTCGCCCAACCGCAAAGTTTCTGGTGTTTGCGTATCCGGGTTAAGAATGCAGACAACCGTATTGCTGGTGCCGAAGTCAATGGCAACTGTAGTCATGTTGATTTATAATTTAAAATTTAATTTTTTATTCCCGCTGGAAGGGTACGACTAACTTTAGCAGGAGTAAGAATTCGCTCTCCCTCTCGATAGCCGACAAACCGAATATAAACTAATTCTCCTTCGGTTATATCCTCAACATCCGGCTGGTGCAACTGCGGATTGTAAGCAGTTTGTTCCCACGCAGAACCAATCATTTCAAAATCCCAACTTGACAAGAGATTTTCTAAGGGAGTAAACAAAGCTGAGAGATTTCTGGCGGGCATATCCGGCTTGGCTTCTGCCATTTTGCGGGCGGCGGGATAGTTGGTCAACAAAGTTTGCAACTGTTCAAAGGTAGCGCGGCGAAAATCGGCAGTTAGTTGAGCTTTTTGCTGCTGCAATTCCGATCGCAGCCGGAAACACTGCTGCCTCAATTCTTCTATTTCGCTGGGATCAGTGGTGATTTTACCCGATATTGGCAGTGCGAGCAAAGTGCGATCGAACTCTTGAAAATTCAAATTCAGCACTGTTGCCAACCGTCTCAGTTGGTCTACCGTGAGTTTTCCCACGTCTCCCTGTCGCACTAAGCGCACTCCAAAGCGACTTAAGCCTGCTTTTTCGCCTAAGTCTTGCCAATCGAGAATGTCTAGCTGATTCATGCGTTCCCGCAGAATTTTATCGTACTTAAACTCGATCGCATCTCCCGCCTCAGATGCAGCATAAAGGTAGACTAAAATGAGAAAAATGCCCCCGACAGCCAGCGCGAAGCTGAAGGCAGGCACTGTTGTTACATCAACTGTTGCACCCAGGAACTCAAACATCTTTAACTCTTCTAAACTTGTTTTAAAGTCTGCGTTTGTTCAACGACCAAATTTTCTTCGCCTTGGTAGTATTCTGGCAGCAAGTCTTGAGATTCTACTTCTCCGAGGGCTTTTTCTATCCCGGCGGTGGTTTCGGTGCAACTCGAACCGCTGGCGTTAAGGACGGTTTCGGTAATTTTGCCGTCTTTGCCGATGCGGTATTCTATTTGGCGGTATTCTGCCATAATTCTTCCTCTTGGTTGAATGCTTGACTGTTGACTGTTGAGTGTTGAGTTATATTATAGATTCTATTTACCAATTATTCTAATGAATTTTTGTAGCGACAATGCAACCGGGGTTTCGCCGGAAATTATGGCAGCGATTGCAGCGGCTAATTCCGGTGCTGTGATGTCTTACGGAGATGATGAATATACACAGCGTTTGCAAGTTAAATTTTCGGATTTGTTCGAGACATCGGTGACTGTTTTTCCGGTAGCAACTGGTTCTGCTGCTAATGCTCTGGCCCTTGCAGTTGTTACTCCTCCTTACGGCGCTGTTTACTGTCACGCAGCATCTCATATTAATGTGGATGAATGCGGCGCGCCGGAGTTTTTTACAGGCGGTGCAAAGTTAGTGACAGTAACAGGAAATCATGGTAAAATAGAGGCAGAAACTTTAGGAAAAATACTCGATCGCGCTGGTGCAGGTGTCGTCCACCATGTACAGCCCGCAGCCGTCAGCATCACTCAAGCAACGGAAGCCGGCACAGTCTACAATCCAGCAGAAATTTCCCAGATTTCGGAAGTAGTTCGCGCTCACAATTTGCACCTGCACATGGATGGAGCTCGCTTTGCCAATGCTGTTGTCAGTTTGGGCTGTTCTCCGGCTGATGTCACTTGGCGCGCCGGTGTGGATATTCTCTCATTTGGAGCTACAAAAAACGGTGCGATGGGTGCGGAAGCTGTGGTTTTTTTTAATCAAGAATTAGCAAAGACTTTCCCTTTTTACCGCAAGCGCAGCGGGCATCTTTTCTCGAAAATGCGGTTTTTGTCGGCGCAGTTGGAAGCGTATATAACGGATGATTTGTGGCTGAAGAGTGCGGCTCATGCAAATAATATGGCAGCTAAATTAGCCCAAGGTTTAGCGGGAGTTGAGGGAGCGAAGTTTTGCCATCGGGTTGAAGCCAACGAGATTTTTATTCAACTTTCAGAATCGGTAATTACATCGCTTTTAGCTGAGGGTTTTCTGTTTTATCGCTGGGATGAATGTACTGTTAGACTGGTAACGGCTTTTAATACTAGAGAAGAAGATGTTATTGCTTTGGTGGAAGCGGCTAAACGACATCGGTGATTATTTCGTAAGGGCGAGTTTTACGAATAATATCTGACGAGTACCAACAATCTAGATAAACCCGCCCCCCACAACAGATAATCCACATCAACATTAAATTTGAATCGAATGCGGAAAATCTACATTCGGATTTTTCGTTTGATGGGGGCGGGCTTGAGAGATTGTTGGTTATTTACAATTATTGTTTGTGAAATTCGTACCTACAATTTAATAGATTGAGGAACAGGTTCGGCAACTGCGGCTAGTTCTGGTTCCGCTTCTTCGAGGTGTGCTTCTAAAAGCGCCAGATTCCTCATGTTTGATTTATAAAAAGCATCGAAGATATCTCCTACTAAAGGTACTGAACCAACGACGGCTTCTAGACCGATATTGTAAATCATTTTCCCTAGAGTTTTTTGGGGAATGTTGAATCGAGTTGCTAAATAAATTAGGTAGGCGGAAAACGCGGTATCTACGATATCCCCAGCACCCGGAACTAAACCGATAATGGGGTCTAAGCCGATGCGAAATTTGGTGCCGGGGATGCCAATGGCGGTATCCATCAGGCGGCTGAGTTTGCGGATGCGGTTGAGGGTGGCGAGACGCTCTATGTTGTTCATATTATTATTGTTGAACTAGGTTGAAAATTTGAAATCTGTCGGAAGACGGAAAAAAAACATCTAGAAACCGCTCATTTTCCATCTTCGCTAATATGCTGAATTCCCCATTCGTGCATGGCATTAATAATCGGTTTGAGACTCTCGCCCAAAGGCGTTAGCGAATATTCAACTTTTGGCGGCACTTGCAGGTAAATTTCCCGGTGAACGATCGCGTCTGACTCCATTTCCCGCAGTTGCTGCGTCAGCATCTTCTGAGTAATGCCGTTGACAGCTCGTTGCAGCTCGTTAAAGCGCTTCACTCCTTGAAACAACTCCCGCAGAATCAAGACTTTCCAGCGCCCACCAATCACATCTAGAGTGCGTTCTACAGGGCAATTTGCTCGATCGACCTTTACTTCTTGAACTTGCATAGTATTTTTTTGGTAAGTACCGCACTTTTAAGTGCGTACTATCCATAATAGCTTGACTAGGTTTAAAATAAAAACATCAAAAAAATACCCGATAAATTTCACTGAGGATTCAGAAGATGATTACCGTTAGAAAAAGTGAAGCAAGAGGACACGCAAATCACGGTTGGCTAGACAGTTACCATACATTTTCTTTTGCCGGCTATTACGATCCAAATTATATGAATTTTCGCTCTTTGCGCGTAATTAATGAGGATGTCGTTAGCCCCAGCAGAGGTTTCGGCACTCACGGGCACAGCGACATGGAAATCATTACTTATGTATTAGAAGGAGCATTAGAACACAAGGACAGTTTGGGTACTGGTGCAGTGATTAAACCCGGTGAAGTACAGCGGATGAGTGCAGGTACGGGTATCCAGCACAGCGAGTTCAATAACTCGCAAACAGACCCGGTTCATTTGCTGCAAATCTGGCTGTTACCCGATACAAAAGGCTTGCAGCCGAGTTACGAACAGCGGGAGTTTCCCCTAGCAGAAAGACGCGGAAAACTGCGCTTAGTGGCGGCACGAGATGCGAGAGATGGTGCTGTGAAAGTGCATCAAGATGTGGATTTGTATGCGGCTGTTTTGGATAAAGACTCGCGGGTTTCTCATGCTTTGCAGCCGAATCGCCACGCTTGGGTGCAAGTTGCTCGCGGCTCGATTTTGCTCAACGGTTTACCTTTGAAAAATGGCGACGCTGCAGCGGTTAGCGGCGAGTCTGAGGTGGTGATTGAAGCGGCGGCAGATGCTGAAATATTGCTGTTTGATTTAGCATAAAATTGGGCAGCCTATATACTAAGTAATGTGCGTAATTCGCACCCTACTTAGTGATGGATAATGTGCGCATTGCCCACCCTACTGAGGGTGGGTTACTACTTAGGAAATAAGTAAATAGGAGGAAGACAGTAAATTTTATTTATGGTACTTCTGGTAAGGGATAAGTCTTTAGGATAAATTTTTATGCAACAAAACCCGATCGCCAGAAAGCATCTTATTTGGAGCCTGATCACTGGTTTAGCAGTCGGCGCGATCGCAGGCGCACCCCTCGGCTGGATGGCTAATGGGTATTATTCCGAGCAGCGTTTGGCTCAAATTCTGATTTGCCGAGAAAAAAATAGAGATCAGCCAGTGGCTATTGTTGAGGCTAGGTGCGGTTCCCGATTCTAAATTTTTCTGCTAGCCAGAGGGCTGTGTCAAATATTTTTAAGCTTGTGCGAATGTCGAAAGTTCGATCGCGCAGGCGTTTTGGCGTTGTCAACCGTGAATCTGCTACAAACCGGAAAAGTTATCCGTCAGTTGATATGTGGGTATGTTAAATTTACACAATAATGAATTACAGCAGAACAATTCCGGCTATTTTGAGTGCTACGATCGCCCTGAGTTCGATCGCCCTCATCCCACTGACATCACCTCAAATTGCCCTCGCATTAACCGCCGACAAAGTTAAAACCGTTGCCCAACAAATTACTGTTCGCATCCAGGGGACAAAAGGCGGTTCAGGAGTAATTTTAGAGAAACAAGGCAGCACATACTATATTCTCACAAACTGGCACGTTGTCGATAAAGCTGGCGATTACGAGGTGGTAACTCCCGACGGCAAAACTCACTCTGTATACTATAGCCTGGTGCGGCGAGTGCCAGGAATGGATTTAGCCGTCGTGCCCTTCAGCAGCACTCAAAGCTACCCCCTGGCTCAATTAGCCAATTCCGCAGCAACTAAGGGAAACAAGGCTTATGTGGCGGGCTGGCCGATATCCGGCGGTTCTCTCAGACAGCCGATTTTCATCGCTACGGAAGGTCAGCTTACCGGCCGCCAAACTCCTTGGAACGGTTATACTTTGGTATACAATAACTTAGTGAGAGCGGGAATGAGCGGCGGCCCAGTGCTCGATGACGCGGGGCGAGTTGTCGCAATTAACGGCATTGTCAGGTTAGAGGAAAACTCCGATAAAATCGTGGCTGCGGGAATAGAAATTAATACTTTCATGAAATGGCGATCGACTATTTCGCTGCCCGTAGTTCCCCAATCTCCTACTGCCGGAAACCCGAAAACTCCGGCGAATAATCCGCCCCGCACGCCCGCAAGTGCGATCGCCTTTGCTGCCACAAATACCCTCAAAGGGCCTTCGGAAGTTGTCAGTTCCCTTGCCCTAGCTTCAGCTTATTTTACTACAGGAAATAGCAACGGCACAATCTCAGTTTGGAATTTCCCCAGCGGGCAATTAAAAACTACGCTGCAAGGACACGCGGAAGCAGTAAACGCACTGGCCGCGAGTGCCGATGGCAAGGTGTTAGCTAGCGGCAGCGACGACAAAACTGTGAAAATTTGGAATTTAGAAACTGGCGCGGTTGTACGCACTTTGAGCGGGCATTCCAATGCTGTTTCGAGCGTTGCCGTTAGTGCCGACGGTCAATTTGTAGCGAGTGGCAGTTGGGACAAAACGATTAAGATTTGGAATGGGAAAACAGGAGAGTTGCTGCGGACTTTGACCGGGCATTCTGGGTTAGTGAATGCTGTTGCAATCAGTCCCGACAACAAAACTTTAGCTAGCGGCAGCAAAGACGGTTCAATTAGGTTCTGGAATTTAGCTAGCGGTCAAGCAATTCGCACGATTGGCGGCAAAAACTTGGCTGTTTTGTCGCTAGCTTTTACTCCCGACGGCAAAAGTTTAGCGGCGGGAAACAGCAATGGCACTGTTGGGTTGTGGAATGCCGGAAATGGGCAGTTAATTCGGCGTTTAAGCGGGCATACTGACGGAGTTTGGTCGGTGGCTTTCAGTCGGGATGGCACTACTTTGGTTAGTGGCAGTTGGGATAAGAGTGTGAGACTTTGGGATGTGCGATCGGGCGAATTGAGAGGTAATTTGAGCGGTCATTCTGGCTACGTTAGCGCTGTGGCGATTAGTGCAGATGGCAAGACTATTGTTAGTGCGGGTTGGTTGGGGGAAATCAAGATTTGGAAAAGGAGTTGAGATTTTTTTGAACGAACCGCGAAGGCGCGTTAGGCGCTACTCAACCTAGAAACAGCCCCGCGTCTGTAGCGAAGGCAGCTAGTTGAGGGTTCGGTTAGGCACGGACTCTACTGGTAGGGTGCGTCAGTTGGTAGCGATTCGATGTACATCTGCTAATCATTTCCGGGCGCCGCACCCTACTACGTAGCATTTTGTTTCAAAGTCCGATCGACCCTTATGATAGATTTGGTTCTTGCCAGACTACACTGGAAGACAAAATCAAATTAAAAATTTCGCCATAAATTCGATCGACCCGCCGATCGGGCGGGACTCTCAACTTCGTGGAACAGGCGTCCCGCCTGTGGTTGGCAAAGTAAATCTAAAATCTAAAATCTAAAATCGCGTGACTTCTGACAAATGATTGAAGTAGAACACTTAAGCAAAACTTACGGTTCGACCGCAGCGATCGCGGACGTGTCTTTTTCGGTCGAATCAGGAGAAATTCTGGGGTTTTTGGGACCAAACGGCGCTGGGAAAACCACAACCATGCGGATTTTGTCGGGATACTTGCCAGCATCCAGCGGTACGGCCCGCATCGCCGGCCTCGACGTTCACGAAAACTCAATGGGAGTCAGACAGCGCATCGGCTATCTGCCGGAAAACCCGCCACTGTATCCTGAAATGACTGTGGAAGGGTTTCTGTTTTTTGTGGCCAGGATTAAGCAAGTACCTGCGGGCGATCGCGCGCGACGAGTTACCTCCGCGATCGAACGCTGCGGCCTGGTTGATAAACGCAAAGTTTTAATCCGCAAACTTTCTAAAGGATTTCGGCAGCGCGTCGGTATCGCGCAGGCGATCGTCCACGATCCCCCGGTAATTATCTTAGACGAACCAACCGTGGGTCTCGACCCCCGACAAATCATCGAAGTCCGCAATTTAATCAAAAGTCTTGGCGGCCAGCACACAATCATCCTTTCCACGCACATTCTGCCGGAAGTCAGCATGACTTGCAACCGCGTCACCATCATCAATCGCGGAAAAATCGTCGCTGCGGGTAGTCCCGAAAATTTGATGGGAGAGTTGGCCGCCGGAGAGGGCTACGAACTCGAAGTTGAAGGCGAGGGGGATTTGGTAAACAGTCTGCTGTTGCCTTCTTTGGAAAACTTGCGGGGAGTTCGATCGGTCGAATTGATTCCAAGCAATCAATTTTTAGTGGGTCGCTACCGCCTGCGGGCATTGTGCGAATCCGACATAGAACCCGGACGAGAAATTGCTACAGCTATCGTCGCCTCTGGATTTGGACTGTGCGAAATGCGTCGCTCTCGCGCTACTCTGGAAGATGTGTTTTTAAGGCTGACAGCGGCTGAAAAGAAACCGGAAGAAAATCTGGTTCATAGCGAACCGGAGGTCGATCGAAATCTGCAAGAAGCGGCAACAACTCAAGACTCGATCGCGGATTCTCATCAATCCGAATCGCAACCGATAGTCGAAAATCTGCCCGTTGTTTCAGAAACAGTAGAGTCGATCGAGCATCTTCAACCAGAACCGATAGTCGAAAATGTGCCCGTTGTTTCAGAAACAGTAGAGTCGCTCGACTATTATTCTCAACCAGAACCGATAGTCGAAAATGTGCCCGTTGTTTCAGAAACAGTAGAGTCGCTCGACTATTCTCAACCAGAACCGATAGTCGAAAATGTGCCCGTTGTTTCAGAAACAGTAGAGTCGCTCGAGCATCCTCAACCAGAATCCGAACCAGTTGTAGAAACCGTACAGCCGATAAAAGGAAAGCATCTCAGTTTGGGTGTCACAGGAACCAGATCATCTTACTCGCTACAGATATCTCAACAAGCAAGCAGGATGCTCACTTTTGTAAAAAATGTTTTTTACAAAAGTGAGAGACTCCCGATCGAACCTTCTCCACCAGAATCCGAACCAGTTGTAGAAACCGTAGAGTCGATCGAGCATCCTCAACCAGAACCGATTGTCGAAAATCTGCCCGTTGTTTCAGAAACCGTAGAGTCGATCGAGCATCATGAACCAGCATCGGAACCAGTTGTAGAAACCGTAGAGTCGATCGAGCATTCTCAACCAGAACCGATAGTCGAAAATCTGCAAGTTGTAGAAACCGTAGAGTCGATCGAGCATCCTCAGTCAGAATCTGAACCAGTTGTCGAAAGGCAAGAGTCGATCGAGCATCATGAAACAGAACCGATACTCGAAAATCTAGAAGTTTCACAAACCGTAGAGTCGATCGACTATTCTCAACCAGAACCGATAGTCGAAAATCTGCAAGTTGTAGAAACCGTAGAGTCGATCGACTATTCTCAACCAGAATCCGAACCAATTACAGAAACACCAAAGTCGAGCCAACCTTCTCAACCAGAACCGATTGTCGAAAATCTCGAAGTTTCAGAAACACCAAAGTCGAGCCAACCTTCTCAACCAGAACCGATTGTCGGAAATCTCGAAGTTTCAGAAACACCAAAGTTGAGCCAACCTTCTCAACCAGAACCGATTGTCGAAAATCTCGAAGTTTCAGAAACACCAAAGTTGAGCGAGCCTTCTCAACCAGAACCGATTGTCGAAAATCTCGAAGTTTCAGAAACACCAAAGTTGAGCGAGCCTTCTCAACCAGA
>NZ_JAUBQE010000061.1:35505-45534 GCF_036701115.1 Microcoleus sp. Pol1C5
ACCGATTGTCGAAAATTTCGAAGTTTCAGAAACACCAAAGTTGAGCGAGCCTTCTCAACCAGAACCCGAACCGATTTTAGATGCGCCAAAGTCGATCGAACATTCTCAACCAGAATCCGAACCGATTTTAGATTCACAAAAGTCGAGCGAACGTTCTCAACCAGAATCCGAACCGATTTTAGATTCACAAAAGTCGAGCGAACGTTCTCAACCAGAATCCGAACCAGTTGTAAAAAAACGGCCACTTAAAAAAAAGCCACAACCAACTAGCGATTCTCGACCAGAACAGCCACCTATTACCAGAAAGCGACAAATAGAAAGAAAGCAACAGGATAGCGACGGCAGCGAAACACCACCCGCAGGCGACTCAGAATGAAACAATTACCAATGGCCAATTACCCATTCCCAATTCCTAAAGGTTAGTAATGCTTAGTAATATTATCGCAATTTACCGCAAAGAACTACAAAGCTATTTTGCCTCGCCATTAGCCTATGCCATCGCAGCAGTCTTTTGGCTAATCACCGGCTACTTTTTAATAGCTATCCTCCTCGCCCCCGACGGGTTAATTCCCCAAATCGGCCAGCGAGACCAAATGGGAATTACCGAACCTCCCATCGACGTAGCCTACGAATTCCTGCAACTCTTTCTGCGAATCATGGGTTCCCTTTCCTTGTTCGTACTACCCGCACTCTCAATGGGACTTTACGCAGAAGAACGCAAACGCGGCACCTTAGAACTATTAGCCACATCGCCCTTAACAAACTGGGCAGTTGCTACCGGCAAACTCCTGGGAGTTTTAACATTTTATACCACAATGTTGCTGCCCCTGCTGTTCTGCGAGGCGATCGCCCTCAGTTCCTCAACCCCACCCGTACCCCCCGGAGTTCTTCTGCTAGGACATGGCGGCTTAATCTTACTAGCAGCAGGAGTATTGTCCCTCGGAATGTTTATTTCCTCCCTCACCGACAGCACAATTTTATCCGCCATCCTCACCTTCACTCTAGTATTATTTCTCTGGGTGATCGATGCAGTCGCCGTCAGTATCGGTGGCCCCTTCGGCACAGCATTAGGACATTTGTCGCTCTTAACAAATTACACCAACCTTGTCAAGGGAGTTTTCGATACCAGCAGTTTAATTATGTTTGCCAGTTACATCATTTTAGGAGTCTTTTTGACCGCCCAATCCATCGATGCCTTGCGATACCAGCGTTCTTAAAAACATCAGGTAAGGCAGAGACAGAGAAAGTTTTTTTTGCCGAAATAAAGACAAGTAAAGAGCAAAGGGAAGGTTATTTTTCCCTGTGAATCATTCTACAAAATACCTCAAACAATGAGATTTATCAATCCCAAAATCGACTTTGCGTTTAAAAAAATATTCGGTTCCAGCGACAGCAAAGACATCCTGATTAATTTTTTAAACGCCATCCTTTATGAAGCACAGCCCGTCATCGAAGACTTAGAAATAATCGACTCCCAACCAGAACCTCAAACTCTCGCAACCCAAGACACACACCTAGATGTCAAAGCCATAATTAACGGCGGCAGAATCGCTCTAGTTGAAATTCAACTGATCAACGTGCCTTCCTTTGGAAACAGAGTTTTGTACAATGCTGCCAAAAGCTACAGCCAGCAATTAACAGGAAAAGAACGCTACGAAAGACTAAAAACAGTAATTTCATTGAAAATTGCCGACTTTGAAATGTTTGAAAATCAGCCGGAATTTATGTCAAAGTTTGTTTTTCAAGAAAAAGAGCAACAGTTTGAGTGTCCAGATACTGAAATAGAATTAGTATTTATCGAACTGCCCAAATTTAGCAAGGAATTAGCAGAATTAGAAACAGCCGCAGATCAATGGATTTACTTTCTCGAAAATACCAGCACTCTGGAGACAGTACCAGAAATACTCAGTGCAGTTCCCGAAATTCAGAAAGCTTTTAGAATTGCCAGCGAGGAAAACTTCACTCAGGAAGAATTAAATGAATTGCAGAAGCAAGAACTGTGGATTCAAGACCAGCAGATTGCCATAGATGTAGCAAGAGAACAGGTGACAAAAACAGCTCAACTATCGTTAATATTGCGTCAGCTAGTGAAGCGATTAGGCACAATACAACCGGAAACCGAAAACTGCATCCGTCAATTAGGTATACAGGAATTAGAAGAACTAGGAGATGCCGTGCTGGATTTCAACAAGCCGTCAGATTTAACAGCATGGTTGCAGGCTAATGCGATATAGAATAACATCCTCGACCCGGAAATTTTTCCCTCAATATTTACCCTATGAAAATTAGCAAAACAAATTGGAAATATGTTTTTTTGCTGGGCCCCCTCCTCATCGCAGCGGGGGTAACAGCAGCACTTGTATCTGGAGTATGGGACCCCCTGACAGTCGGTTTAGTTATTGCCGGAGCAGTGACGATCGCACTTTGGCTGCTATATTTGAGTTACGAACAAAGCTTTTGGGGCCAGCGTTCCACTCAAGCCAGCACCAACGCCCTGATTGCTACCCTCGCCGTCTTTGTGATTCTCGGAGTAATTAACTTCATAGCCGTTCGCTATCCCGTCCGCATCGACTTAACAGAAAGCCAACAATTTACCCTGGCCCCGCAGACTCAACAAATACTGCGAAACCTGCAACAAACAGTCAAAGTTTGGGTATTTGACCCCATCCAAAACCCCCAAATTAAAGAATTGCTGCAAAGCTACAAACGCGAGGGAGGCGACAAGTTCCAATTCGAGTTTGTTGACCCGCAGGCCCAACCTGGAAAAGCGCGGGAGTTTAGCATTACCAGCATCGGAGAAGTTTACCTGCAATCCGGCGACAAAAAACAGGTACTGCAAAAAGGTGGCACTGCTTTTGGTAGCGACCCAAATCAAGGTCTTTCAGAGATAAAACTTACCAATGGCTTAGAAGAAATCCTGAGCACTCGCGTTGCTACAGTTTACTTTTTGCAAGGCAAAGGAGCCCGCCCGCTACAGGAAGGTCAAGGCGGAATTCAGCAAGCTGAAAAAGCTCTGAAAGATAAATACTACAACGCCCAAACACTGAATTTGACCGAACGCAAAGAAGTGCCAGAAGATGCAGATGCTTTAATCGTTCCCGGGCCGGACAAACCCTTTTCCGATACAGAAATTAAAGCACTAAGAGCTTATCTCGATCGCGGCGGCAGTTTATTGTTAATGGTAGACCCGGCAATTGATACGGGAATGGACAAATTGCTGCAAGAATGGGGCGTCAAACTAGACACCCGTTTGGCCATTGATGCTTCGGGCACTGGTCAAAGATTTGGCCTGGGCCCTACGGTTCCCACAGTCAGGCGCTACGGCGAACATCCGATTACTCAAAGTTTTGGCAACGGTATTTCATTTTATCCATTTGCGCGTGCTTTGGAAACCTCGCCAGTAGAAGGGATAGAGGAAAAACCGCTGATTTGGACGAGTCAGGAAAGTTGGGCGGAAAGCGATTTGACGACTAAGAAATTGGAGTTCGATCAAAAGACCGATCGACAAGGCCCGCTATTATTAGGTGTAGCTTTAGTTCGATCGTCCACTGACAGCACTCCCTTAAAGCCCTCCCCTTCACCAACACCAACTTCGCCCTCGCCTTCACCCCAAGCATCACCGACAACTTCGCCCTCGCCTTCACCCCAAGCATCACCGACAGATTCACCATCACCGACAGATTCACCATCGCCGACAGATTCACCATCGCCGACAGATTCACCGTCGCCGACAGATTCGCCATCGCCAACAACTTCGCCATCGCCAACAAATTCCCCATCGCCAACAAATTCCCCATCGCCGACAAATTCCCCATCTCCGACAACTTCCCCATCTCCGACAACTTCCCCATCGCCGACAACTTCGCCAACAGCTTCCCCAATCAGCTATTCAGTGATTGTCTCGCAAGAAGCTACGCCTCCAGCATTACCGACGACTTCGCCAACACCGGCAGCATCTCCCACAGCATCTCCCACAGAATCGGCAGAAAGTTCGCCAACACCAACACCCGCAGCATCTCCCACAGCATCTCCCAGTCCAACCGCAACTCCTTCCGCGCCTTCAACTCCTAGAAAAACATCGCGAATGGTAATAATTGGTACATCTCAATTTGTGACTAACGGTTGGTTTGACCAACAACTCAATAGCGACGTGTTTCTCAATTCTGTCAGTTGGTTGAGTAAACCAGACCAGCAAAGCTTTTCTATCAGTCCGAAAAAAGCTACCAACCGCCGTATTAACATGACGACCATCCAAGTAGGATTGCTGGTGTTAGCTTGGCTAATTTGGCCTTTACTCGGACTGGGAATTGGCGGCGCTATCTGGTGGAAGAGAAGATAAGTTCGCCAACAAATTCTCTAAGGAATTTAACGGATTTATTTGCCTCTTTCTGGTTTTTCCACCTCTTACCCATTACCAATTCCTAATTCCGTAAGGTGCGCGACCGCGCGCACCTTACCCATTGTCAATTCCTAATACTTCGGCTACGCGAGCGTACAAGTTCCTAATTCCTAATTTCCCTAGGGTGCGTCTCTTACCAATTGCCCATTCCCCATTCCCCATTACCATGCCGAATTCGCTGTTACTATGAAATTGCAGAAAAATACATTAGTATTGATAGCCGTCGCGCTGAGCATGACGGGGTTGGTTGCTTTGTTCGAGATGCAAGTATCTCCGAAACAGGAAGCCGCTAAGGAAGAAAAACAGAAAATTTTTGCTTTTAAGTCCGATCGCATACAATTCTTTACAGTCAAAACTCCCGAAAAAATATTGACTTTTGAACGAGTTTATGCTACAAAAGGAGGCAAGTCTAGCTGGGAAATGAAATTGCCAGTGCAAGCACACGCGAGTCAGGCATCGGTGGATTTTTTGCTCGACAGGCTGGCAACAGGAAAGAGCGATCGCACGATTAATATTACTGCTGCTCAACTGCCAGAATTCGGTCTCGACCAACCCCAAGCTACAGTCACAGTAAAACTGGACAACCAGGAAACTCACCGCCTAGTTTTAGGCAAAACAGACTTTAGCGGCCGCTTCTTGTACGCTCAAGCCAATCCGCCGGAAGCGCCCCCTCAAAATTCAACCGAAAATTTGCCCGTGCTGCTAGTACCTTTTGACTTTAAAAATGCCACTCAGCGACCTTTGTCAGAGTGGAAAAAAGCAGAAGCACCCAAAACAGAGAAACCGCAAAAACCCTCTCCCACGCCAAGTCCTGAGAATCAATAGATGGCAGATCGATCTGAGATGTTGCACCATTCTCAATAAGCCTTTTATGAAGAGGCAAGATGCCTGTTCCACAAAGAGTGCATTTTCTTGTAGAACAGGCCCGAAAGCCTGTTGCTGACAATGGTGCGCTCTGGGATAGAATTTAAAGAACAAATCCCAAAACCTGTTACATCTAACATTCCTCACCTAAAATACAGAAAAGTCTAAACTTAAACTGTATTTAAGTGGCGTGCATTACCCCCAGGAAAGGGCGAATATGTTTCAGACAGCACTCAACCAAGGTACGACAGCAACGGATACAGCGCTTGACGTTGAACTCCGCAAGGTCTTTAAGGTATTTAACGGCGAAACCGCAGTCCGCGGAGTTGACCTCAACATCCGCCGAGGAGAATTTTTTAGCATCCTCGGGCCTAGCGGCTGCGGCAAGACTACGACGCTGCGCTTAATCGCTGGGTTCGAGACTCCCTCGGCGGGCGAATTGATGATTCGGGGCCAGTCGATGACCAACACTCCAGCTTACCGCCGTCCGGTAAATACTGTTTTTCAAAGCTACGCTTTGTTCGGACACATGAATGTCTGGGACAATATCGCTTTTGGATTGCGGATCAAAAAGCTGGGGAAAGCAGAAATTGAAGAACGGGTACGGGAAGTTTTGCAATTGGTGAAAATGGAATCTTTCGCCAACAGGTTTCCCGGTCAAATGTCGGGCGGCCAGCAGCAGCGGGTGGCTTTGGCGAGAGCTCTGGTAAATCGACCGGCGGTTTTACTGCTGGACGAGCCCTTGGGTGCTCTGGATTTGAAGTTGCGGAAGCAGATGCAGTTGGAACTGTCGAATTTGCATCAAGAATTGGGTTTGACTTTTGTGATGGTGACTCACGACCAAGAAGAGGCGATGAGTCTGTCTGACCGGATTGCGGTGATGCACGAGGGGAGGATTGAGCAAATTGGCTCTCCTGAAGAAATTTATGAGTGCCCGCAGACGGCTTTTGTGGCCGATTTTATTGGCGATACGAATTTGTTTGCGGGTACGGTAGAATCGATCGACCGATCGACTATCACAGTTCGCACATCAGCCAATCTGAAAATAGTCGTTCAGCAGTCGGATATGTGGAGTGGCGTCACAGGCGACTCTGTGGTGGTCAGCGTCCGGCCCGAAAAAGTATATTTGAATCTCTACCAGCCGGAAGTGTCGGTCAACTGTTTTGAAGGGCGGCTCAAAAATACTATGTACATGGGCACGCACGTTCATTACGTGGTTGAGTTGGCGTCGGGCGATAAAATTACTGTGCGCCAGCCAAATACCGGCGGTTCTTTCCCAGATCCGCACACGCCGATTTACGCTTATTGGGGAACTACTGATTGTCTCGCTTTGACCGATCGAGCATAATTGGGAAACGAAGGAAGTTCGGCAACGGACTCTGTAACGGATGTAACGGATGTAACGGATATCAAGAAGAAGGAAGAAGGAAGAAGGAAGAAGGGGAGAATTTCCCCATTTCCAATTATTCCTTATTACAAATTCTCAAATCTAAAATCGAATTTCCCAATCCCCAATTCCCCAATCTAAAATCTAAAATCTAAAATCTAAAATCTAACTGTGCCTCCGACTAACTTACCAATTTCCAGGATTTTCCCGGCTAATTCTACACGCCGTCAGTTCCTAAAAAATTCGGCGGCCACAATTTCCGGTTTAGCTCTTTCGAGTTGTGGCTGGCGACTTGCAGACGTACAATCTGCTCCTCCCGTCAAAGGTTCGGCAGACAAACTTTTCATCTATACTTGGGCAGGCTATACCGATGAAGCTTTGCTCGATCGCTTTGCCGAAAAAACCGGCATTCGCGTGGTTGCAGATGTATTTGACTCCAATGAGGCGATGCTGGCTAGAGTTCAAGCTGGCGGTGGTCGGGCCTACAGCATCATTTACCCGTCTGACTACATGGTGATTCAGATGACGGAACTGGGGCTGTTGAGTCCATTAGACCACTCGATTTTGGGCGGACTCGATCGGCTCAAAAAACAGTTCCAAAACCCTGTTTATGACCCAGGAAACCGCTACAGCGTGCCTTTGAGTTGGGGAACCACAGGCTTAATTTACAACAGCGAACAACTCAAAGAAGAGCCAGAAGATTGGGACTATTTGTGGCAGCATAAACAGGAGTTAGCAAAGCGAATGACGCTGGCAAATGATGTTCGAGAAGTGATGGGTGCTGCGCTGCGGATGTTGGGCTATTCTCTCAATTCTACGAACGCAGAGCAAGTGAAACAAGCTTACGAAAAGTTGGTGGAACTCAAACCGGCGATCGCATCTTTTACCACTGATGCTTGGCGGCCGCAAATGCTGACGGGGGATTTGAAGGTAGCTATGTGTTATTCTTCTGATGCTAATGAGGTAATTCCAGATAATGACAAATTGCGCTATGTTGTGCCAAAAAGCGGTTCTTCTCTGTGGACTGACACTTTAGTAATTCCTAAAGGTGCTCCCAATCCAGAAGCAGCTTATAAGTGGATTAACTTTATGCTGCAAGCCGATGTCGCTGCTTCTTTAGTAGAACGGCTCAGTTTCTCAACTCCTTCGGAAGATGCTTTTAGTTTGCTGACGCCGGAAGTCCGCGAAAATGAAATTCTTTTCCCTTCTGAGGCTACTTTGAAAAATTGCGAAGGTGTTGCTCCGGTAGGAAAATTTATAGACGTGTACGATCGCTATTGGACTCAATTAACCAGCGGCTAATCATCAAACCGAGGGCGGGTTTTACAGGCCATCTCTAATTATAACCCAATATTTACACAAACTCGCCCCCGCACAGCAGAGCGCCCACTCTATCCGTATTATATCCGCGTTAATCCGCGTTCATCAGCGGTTAAAAACTCAAAAAAATTGATCTATGGCTGTTTCAACTAGAACTCCCCCTCCTATTCCTCCCAATTCTTCTTTGAAGGCTGAAACTGTTTCCCCGTGGTCTGCTTGGGCTGGGCCACTAACATTGCTCGGCCCTTCGGGCTTGCTGCTGCTTTTATTATTAGTCATACCAACCCTGGTGATTTTTCAGCTTAGTTTGGTGCCGAATATTAAGCCAGGAGATTTGGTGAATCCTTCGGGAATCGGCAATTACCTGCGAGTGTTTGAGCCGCTGAATTTGCAGGTGATGGGTCGATCGCTCTTTTTCGCAACGGGGACTACTATTCTGTGTTTGCTGCTAGGATTTCCCGTCGCTTACTGGATCGCCCTCAATGTCTCGAAAAAGTGGCGGAATTTAACTTTGTTAGGGTTTGTGTTGCCGCTGTGGACTTCTTCGCTTTTGCGATCGTATGCTTGGATTACAATTCTGCGTCCTACGGGGGTTCTCAACTCGGTGCTGGCACTTGTAGGCATTCCTCCTCTAGAATTGCTTAATCAAAGTTCCGCAGTTTTAATCGGCATGGCTTACAGTTATTTGCCTTATATCGTGACAATTCTATACGCTTCTTTGGAAAAGTTAGACCGCAGGTTGCTAGAAGCATCTCAGGATTTGGGTGCGAATCCAGTGGAAACTTTCTGGAAAGTGACAGTACCTCAGACGATGCCGGGAATTGCTGCGGGTTCTTTGCTAGTATTTATTAGCAGTTTGGGCGATTTTGTCGATCCGGAGTTGCTCGGTGGAGCTTCGAGTATGACGGCGGCTCGTTTGATTTACAATCAGTTTTTGGGGGCGACTCAAAATTGGGGGCTGGGTTCTGCTCTGAGTATGGTATTAATCTTTGCAGTGAGTATCGGAATTGCCCTCTTGCTCAAATATGGCGATCGTAATGCAGTTTAGGATGTTTAAGGAAGAAGGAAGAAGGAAGAAGGAAGAAAACAATCCTAACAAATTAACAATTACCAATTACCGATAACCGAGAAATGGAAAAGACAGCCGAAAATCCACAGGAGGAAATACAAGCCGATATGTACTTAAAACCTAAATTTAAGATTTCTTGGCAGGTAATATTTGCCGTTTTGATGTTTTTTTATATGTACCTGCCCATCCTGGTACTCACATTTTACAGCTTTAACAAATCGCGTTTTAGCGCCGGTTGGGAAGGATTTACTTTAGATTGGTACGTTAAATTATTTAGCGATACGCGGATTTTAGTTGCCCTGAGAAACAGTTTAACAGTCGCTGTTTGTGCAGTTGCAATCTCGGCTGTACTCGGCACTTTGATGGCAGTTGGTTTAGCCCGCTACCGCTTTCCAGGCAAGAGTTTATATCAGGGAGTCTCCTACTTGCCGATTATTATTCCAGATATTGCGACTGCGGTTGCTACTCTGGTATTTTTAGCGGCGTTGGCTATTCCTCTGAGTTTGTGGACAATAGTCGCCGCTCACATTGTGTTTTGTCTGGCTTACATCGCCCTAGCTGTTTCTACTAGATTGGCTGATTTAAACCCGTATTTAGAAGAGGCTGCCTTGGATTTGGGCGCAACGCCTGTTGAAGCTTTTATTCAGGTTTTGCTCCCTCAATTAATACCCGGAATTGTTTCGGGTTGTCTGCTGTCTTTTGTCCTCAGCATGGACGATTTTTTAATTGCGAGTTTTACCGCAGGTAGCGGGACTACAACTCTGCCGATGGAAATTTTTAGCCGGATTCGGACTGGGGTAAAACCGGATATTAATGCTTTGAGCGTGCTCTTAATAGTAGGTTCGGGAGGATTGGCATTTTTAGCGGAATATTTGCGCGGCCGGGGCGAGCAAAAACGGACTCATTAGTCCTTATACCAGTTTCCTAAAATCCTGCTACAGATATGGCATCTAAAATAAATTGCCATCCTGTTAAAGAAGCAATAACTTC